>NZ_VPBZ01000041.1:0-1002 GCF_013418475.1 Acinetobacter sp. YH12140 | reverse complement strand
AATCGCCAAGCAGCGTGAAGAAAAACGCAAATCTAAAAACGAAGCGTCACGAACCGTGCACGAACCGTGTGAAGAAAAGCACGAACCGTCACCTAACCATAAACCATTAACCATTAACCAAGAACCACTAACCAATAACCAATATAAATATACGTTTGACCTGAACACGGTGAATACGAAATTGAAAATGGCAGGTCGTCATGAAGTGGATCAGAAATACATTGATCAACTGCAATCACAGTTCGAGTTGTACTACGCAGATCAACACATGGTTGCCAACAAAGCACTGGTGAAATTTGTTCAATGGATTATGCGAAATCAAGATTCTGAAAAACAGAATGCAGCAAAGCCTCAAATACAAACCTCTCAACAACGCACCGCATCTGAAATGGATCGTTGGAAGCAAGGCATTCAAGAAGCTCTCTCAGATGAGGCGATTGATGTAACGCCAAAAAAGCCGTTTGTGATTCAGGAGGTGGGTAATGCCTAACATCACTACTCAGGACGTTATGCGTCTGATCAACAAAATGCGTGTGAACTACGGCAAGAAGTTTGCGGACCAGTGGACAGGTGTCGACATCGCTGAACTCGCTCAAGAGATGCTTGAAAATTACCAAGGTTTGACGGTTGAAGATTTCACTCGTGGCATGGCTCGTATGAAGCGTGAAAAGTGGCCACCAACAGTTCCTGAGTTCAGAGATTGGTGTGAGCCTAAATCAGAAGAATGGCTTGATGCGCATGAAGCTTGGGCTATTGCGAAAAATTCAATTGAAATGGGTACTGGTCGCGAATTGACAGTGGTGTGGACTGAGCAAGCAGCGAAAGCATTCGAGAAGTGTGCCGACTTGGTTGCTACTGGTGATAAGTATCAAATGGCTGAAGCCAAAAAGATCTTTACTGCGGTTTATGAGCGTCTAGTTACTGAAGCGAAGGACCTTGGGGTTAAACCGGTTTACACAACAAGTCTTGGTGTGGACAAGGATCAGCAGATTGCGGCAATTC
>NZ_VPBZ01000040.1:0-1092 GCF_013418475.1 Acinetobacter sp. YH12140 | reverse complement strand
TGGTTCTTGGTTAATGGTTAATGGTTTATGGTTAGGTGACGGTTCGTGCTTTTCTTCACACGGTTCGTGCACGGTTCGTGACGCTTCGTTTTTAGATTTGCGTTTTTCTTCACGCTGCTTGGCGATTCGTGCGTTAGTTTCAGCTTTGGCTTTATAATCCATTAGCTCATCTTGAATGCGCTTTTGAATATATCGACCATCATTTTGCAGTTCAAAAAACTTGGTTAATACGAATTTAACAGCTGCAATTTCCGCTTCGTCACGAGCCCAAGTCCAATCAAGTGCATCTTCAAGAGTTGGGAACACTTCACGGTCGTAAATTGCATCCATGAGTAAGGTATAAGCACCATGTTCAAGCATGGATAAACGCCCTGCTTTTTTAGCGTAATCGCCTAGATTGCGTTTGTAGTAATGCATTAGTTACACCCCACACATTCATTATTTTTAACTTTACGCACCAAACCACCACATGCCTTGCACGACTTAGTATGCATATACGTTGTGCGACCCATTGAGCGCGCATTGCTTCGATTCTTTTGATGCTGTGGAATGTCAGCACGGTCTTTTGATTCACCGAATGAGAAGTGACCACGCTCAACACCAAATACAGAGTTAAAGTCGGTACTGAAACGGTCTTGGAATAGAGAGTCGATCATGCTGCACCTCGATTTACCTGACGCATCCAAAGATCACGGCCGATTGTTAAGCATAGGTCGCACTCACAACCAAAAGAATAGCTGTCGGCAGTTCCACAAGCCCTTTCTCTTTCGATCATCTGTTCTTCAAATCTTTCTATGTCTTCGTCGGAGCCGCTCTCTTTTCTAATGAGTCCGTAACCCATGTTGTACCCGCGCATAAATGCACAGCAAATTTCGCATCTGCATTTCTTTGCATACGCACTATGCGTGCCGTGCTTAACTGGTTTTGGACCCACCAACTCAGGAAGGTTTTCTTGTTTTCTGGCTTTACGTTCCGCTTCGTATTTACGCTTAGCATCACAACAATCAAGACAGCGGCATTTATGGTGCTGATAACCACTATTTGTGCCGTGAGTTAATCCTCTCATGCCGCCACCCCTTCACTCACTAGCTT
>NZ_VPBZ01000039.1:0-1193 GCF_013418475.1 Acinetobacter sp. YH12140 | reverse complement strand
ACGTATAGGAAGAATAAACGCCCTTTTCACCCAAGTCCAACAGCTTTGGACCGCAGTTGACTCTTTCGACACCCCTGCGATGCAACCCAATCCGGCTGACGGGGAGCCAGCAACGCTGAAAATTTACCCTCCTCTTTCCCACTAGCGGCTCCTTTTCCGACAACCAGCACGGCGGATCCCTGCCGCGGCGCTGTGAACGCAGCATTTTGATTGGTATCGTTGGCCTTCAGGCTCGTCAGTCAAACAGACCCAGGAGCAGCTCAGCCGGTGGCGCCCGGCTTTCGGGTAACGCCCTGGTCCCGCTGGTTTCGGCTTTGTGCTTCAGGTGATCAAGGATCTGCTTGATCACTATAGGGTCTTCAATGCAGGCGATGACTTTCATGGCGCCGCCGCAGCCGCTGCAGGTCTCGATGTCGATATTGAAAACACGCTTGAGCCGTTGCGCCCATGTCATCGACGCTCGCCGTTGTGCTGGTGTTGCCGGTTCATCAGCCACCCTGACCTTGTTGCCCCTGCCCCGTTTTGCCGGCGTGACCAACGCCCGGTGCCGACTGTTGGGTGCGAACACCCCGTGGAAGCGGGTTAGGTTGACTCTGGGCTTCGGTACCAGGGCGGCCAGCCTTGCAATGAAATCCAATGGTTCGAAAATGACGTGCGTGGTGCCGTCCCGGTACGGCGTCTTGAGCTGGTAGCGCACGTTGCCGCCTCGTGTTAACGACAGCCGCTTCTCGGATACCGCCGGGCGGCTGATGTACCGGCACAGCCGTTCGAGCTTCTTGCGTTCATCGGCCCTGGCCGCCACGCCGGCGTGCAGGCTGGACCCGGCTACCTTGCCAATCCCGTCACCGAACGGATCACCACTGGTCGGCAGAGTTTGCAAAGTGAACACCTTTCGCCCCGCCTGTGAACCGACAGCGATACGGTAAGTGATCGAGTGCCCCAGCAGGGGTGTCATCGGGTCGTCATCCACCGCATCCGAGGCCAGATAGCTGTTTTCGACATCCCGTTCCAGCAGGCCTTGCCGTTCCAGATAGCGACCCACCCGGTGGGCGATGGTGTGCGTCAGCTGGGTGAGCTCTGGGCTGGTCGGCGCCTTGACCCAGCGGAAACGCGCTGAGCCGTGGGATTGCTCGACATACACACCGTCGAGAAACAGCATGTGGAAGTGAACATTCAGATTGAGCGCCGATCCA
>NZ_VPBZ01000038.1:0-1573 GCF_013418475.1 Acinetobacter sp. YH12140 | reverse complement strand
TTCGTACAAGCTGTTTTAACCGGCACTCTTTCAAAGCGACTGGGTGACCGCGGTGTGTTGCTGCTTGGAATGGGCGCTGATATGTGCGGGTTTTTATTGCTGGCTTTTATCACGCAAAGCTGGATGGCGGTATTCTCAGGAACGGGTCCTATACCAGGAGCAATTCAAGAATTGCAACAGCAGATTTTTACTGAATGGTTACCAACTTCAGGTTTTGAATATGCTGAATTGCCAGATATCGAATTATATTTAGATGCTAATCCTCAGAATGCACAGTTCCAAATATGGCTCCCGATTCGTGCAAAATAAAAAAGTTGTGGCAAGTTTTTTGCCACAACTTTTTTTGAATAAAATGACTCTTAGTATTTTATAACTGACAATCAGCATATTAGATACTATAGTTGTTGTTGGCCTTTTAATTTGTTATAATCATATTGAGAGTAATTAGGAAAAAAGGAGCGTGGACAGATGACTAGAACGTGGTTTATTACTGGTGGAAGTAAAGGAATTGGTTTTGAGACAGTAAAATTAGTATTAGAAAATGGCGACCAAGTCATTTCTTTTTCTAGAACAGAAGGAAAACTCAGCAGGTTAAAAACAGAATATGGATCTTCTTTGCTGATCTGTTTAGGCGATATTGAAGAACGAGACATGGTAGTAGCCGCTGCTGCTAAGGGAGCAGAAAAATTTAATGGCATCGATATTGCTTTGAGTAATGCGGGAATGATGCTTGGAGGAATGATTGAGGAGACAACAGAAGAAGAGGCGCGTCAGATAATGAATGTAAACTTTTTCGGTTCTCTTTGGACGGCTCAAGCGGTTTCTCCTTTTTTGCGAGACAAATCAGGTCGTTTTATCCAAATGAGTAGTATCGGGGGCATCATGTCTTGGATGACTTCAGGTCTATACAGTGCTAGTAAATTTGCGGTAGAAGGATTGACGGAAGCTTTAGCACAGGAACTGGCTCCTTTTGGTGTTCATGTGACTATTGTTGAACCAGGAGGTTATTGGACAGATCTTTACAAGAAACTGCATAATAGTAAACGCTTGCCGGATTATCAAGAACTGCATCAACAAATGGATGCCTTCGCAAAAGAACAGGAGGGTCAGGCGACAGATAGTGACCCTATATTAGCAGCAAAGACAATCTTAAAACTTGCGGCATTGCCTGAACCACCACTACGTCTAATATTAAGTGATTCTCTTTTTGATGGGGTGATCGAAGCAACGGAAAATAAAATCGCCGGGTGGAAAGCAGAGGAGAGCCTCAGTCGGGAATCAGAAAAATTGATTCCAATGCCTGAAGGGTATTTAGCTGATAAGTAGATGACGACAGGAAAGTGACAATAAAAAATGAAAGAAATCATTGAAGAAATTCAAGCATACAAACCTTTTACACAGCAAGAAGCAAATGATCAAAAACTTTTTCTAAAACAAATACAATTTACGTATAGGAAGAATAAACGCCCTTTTCACCCAAGTCCAACAGCTTTGGACCGCAGTTGACTCTTTCGACACCCCTGCGATGCAACCCAATCCGGCTGACGGGGAGCCAGCAACGCTGAAAATTTAC
>NZ_VPBZ01000037.1:0-1658 GCF_013418475.1 Acinetobacter sp. YH12140 | reverse complement strand
TACCAGCGTACGGCCCACAGAATGATGTCACGCTGAAAATGCCGGCCTTTGAATGGGTTCATGTGCAGCTCCATCAGCAAAAGGGGATGATAAGTTTATCACCACCGACTATTTGCAACAGTGCCGATAAAAATATATCATCATGAACAATAAAACTGTCTGCTTACATAAACAGTAATACAAGGGGTGTTATGAGCCATATTCAACGGGAAACGTCTTGCTCGAGGCCGCGATTAAATTCCAACCTGGATGCTGATTTATATGGGTATAGATGGGCTCGCGATAATGTCGGGCAATCAGGTGCGACAATCTATCGATTGTATGGGAAGCCCGATGCGCCAGAGTTGTTTCTGAAACATGGCAAAGGTAGCGTTGCCAATGATGTTACAGATGAGATGGTCAGACTAAACTGGCTGACGGCATTTATGCCTCTTCCGACCATCAAGCATTTTATCCGTACTCCTGATGATGCATGGTTACTCACCACTGCGATCCCCGGGAAAACAGCATTCCAGGTATTAGAAGAATATCCTGATTCAGGTGAAAATATTGTTGATGCGCTGGCAGCGTTCCTGCGCCGGTTGCATTCGATTCCTGTTTGTAATTGTCCTTTTAACAGCGATCGCGCATTTCGTCTCGCTCAGGCGCAATCACGAATGAATAACGGTTTGGTTGATGCGAGTGATTTTGATGACGAGCGTAATGGCTGGCCTGTTGAACAAGTCTGGAAAGAAATGCATAAGCTTTTGCCATTCTCACCGGATTCAGTCGTCACTCATGGTGATTTCTCACTTGATAACCTTATTTTTGACGAGGGGAAATTAATAGGTTGTATTGATGTTGGACGAGTCGGAATCGCAGACCGATACCAGGATCTTGCCATCCTATGGAACTGCCTCGGTGAGTTTTCTCCTTCATTACAGAAACGGCTTTTTCAAAAATATGGTATTGATAATCCTGATATGAATAAATTGCAGTTTCATTTGATGCTCGATGAGTTTTTCTAATCAGAATTGGTTAATTGGTTGTAACACTGGCAGAGCATTACGCTGACTTGACGGGACGGCGCTTCCCTACCCTCATGGCCGCCTCCCAGGAATCGACCCAGGTGCTTATCGTGGACATAATCCTTTACTCATAAATTTATCTTATTCCATTATTGTACCTGTCACGCAAAACTTGCAGAAAAGCCATAAACGCAGGAGAATCCTGTCGGCGGTGAGGATAATAAATATGGTAGCCGTCAAAATATGGACACCACTCGGTCAGAACAGCAATCAGCTTGCCGCTTTTGATATATCCATCTGCAACATACTCGGGAATATAGGCAATCCCCAGCCCGTCTAATGCTGCATCGAGCTGATGAATCGTGCTGTTCGCAATATATTGCCCTTTGACTTTCAGACTGAATTTCTGAGCATCTTTCTCGAATTCCCAGGCGTACAATCCACTCGTATCAGAATAGCGGACGTTAATGCAGTTGTGGTTCAAAAGATCCTGCGGCTTCCTGGGCTTAGCATAACGCTTAAAATGGCACTGTTGCAAAGTTAGCGATGAGGCAGCCTTTTGTCTTATTCAAAGGCCTTACATTTCAAAAACTCTGCTTACCAGGCGCATTTCGCCCAGGGGATCACCATAATAAAATGCTGAGGCCTGGC
>NZ_VPBZ01000036.1:0-2103 GCF_013418475.1 Acinetobacter sp. YH12140 | reverse complement strand
ATGAAGACGGCTTACGCCACCATCAAAGGTATTGAGGTGATGCGTGCACTACGCAAAGGCCAGGCCTCAGCATTTTATTATGGTGATCCCCTGGGCGAAATGCGCCTGGTAAGCAGAGTTTTTGAAACGTAAGGCCTTTGAATAAGACAAAAGGCTGCCTCATCGCTAACTTTGCAACAGTGCCATAAAAACACGTACGTGTTTAGAGGTACATAAGTGGACAGGTTCCTGACACATAAATTGTGTAAGTTGTATAACTTATGATTATTATGTAATCAGGGTGCTTGATAACCAATTCTGGATCATAAGTAGTTATCTACAGCTGTTTAATGTAATAGAGTAATAGAATTCTGCAACTCAACCAAGAACTGTCAGATCAGACAAAGTTGTCTTCCTGAGTAATTTATCTACAGTCTCATCTAGTATAATGTCGTATTTTTGCTCGACAAAATGTCGTATTTTTGCTAGTTTAAAGGTATGTGAAAACTGATGTATAAGGGAGATGCGATGACAACTAAAGCGAAAATGCAAATGCGCATCAAACGCTCAAAACGTTATGTTTTTATGCGTGATGATTTTAATGACATTGCGAATTATGACCAAATTGGAAGAGTTCTGCGAAACTTAGTTCAAGAAGGTGAGCTAATTAAAGTTGGTTATGGTATTTATACCAAAGCAAGAAAAAATCAAATTACCGGCAAAGTAATGCCAGCCTGTCCAGAAGGCGCGGATGCAGTGATCTTAGAGGCATTAAAAAGATTGGATGTGCAGGTTACGTTAGGAGAGGCTACGGAAAAATATTTATCTGGTCAATCCACCCAGATTCCAGCCTTTACTCAAATTAAAACCCCGCGTCGTTTTACACGCCAATTGTCTGTAGGTCGTAGCCAAATTAATGCCTGATATAAAAAATGTGTTTGCAGATGTCGCTGATGCACTTGGTATTGGTGCAACTTCTATTGTTGAAAAAGATTACTATGTTGTCGAGTTATTGAGACTATTACAGTCTCTAGAATTTGAAACGCATGACTTGGTTTTTGCTGGTGGAACTTCTTTAGCTAAAGCAAATATTCAGTTAAATCGGATGTCTGAAGATGTGGACATTAAAATAGTTCCAAAACCAAATATTGCATTAAGTCGCTCTAAAGCTAAAGTTGTACGTAAACAATTGCTTCATCAAGTACAAGACAAAATCTCTCAATCTGATTTCTTTACAATTGAAGAGGAACCAGTTGTCTGGGATGAATATCGTTATATGGAATTATTAATTCGATATCCTCAGCATTTCAACCAAGCTCCCTGTTTACGACCATTCATTAAATTGGAATTAGTTGAAACAGACTTACTTGAGCCTTTTGAATCTAGAAGTATCACCTCGTTTGTGTATGACTTGGCTAAGAAAGGGAAGCCAGTCGATGCTTTTCCCTCCGTCACAATTGTCAGTACCAGTATCGAGAAGCTGATAGCAATTTTAAGGCGTACAGCGGCCTTTGCTAGAAATGCTGAAAGAGCTGATGATGAATCATTAGTTCGACATGTGTATGACTACTTTAAAATTACCTATGGTAAACCACAAGATTTTGTTTATTTAGGGCACTTAGCTACTAAAGTTATAAAAACTGATATTGAGCGTTATGGTCGTCAGCATACTCTTATGGTTGAAGACCCGATTGCTGAATTGTTATTTGGTTTAAATGAATTAAGTCGTAATCCACTCTATAAAGCCAGGTTTAATAATTTTGTTGTTCCTATGGTGTTCGGGGACAAACAAATATCATGGCAGCAAGCCTATTCACATTTTCAGGACTCAGTTCAACAGATCTTCGCTAACTTAAAGTTGTAAATGTAGAAAAGAAATTAGCTTAAGCACAATAGATTATTTATTTACAATCACTCTTATTACAACTAAATTTGTCAAAATTCTTCAGAGTTTTTTCTTTGAATTCTAACTCGTAACTCATCGAAGATAGAAAATGTGGCACTGTTGCAAATAGTCGGTGGTGATAAACTTATCATCCCCTTTTGCTGATGGAGCTGCACATGAACCCATTCAAAGGCCGGCATTTTCAGCGTGACATCATTCTGTGGGCCGTACGCTGGTAC
>NZ_VPBZ01000035.1:0-2331 GCF_013418475.1 Acinetobacter sp. YH12140 | reverse complement strand
GCATGTTCCGCGTCCTTGCAATACTGTGTTTACATACAGTCTATCGCTTAGCGGAAAGTTCTTTTACCCTCAGCCGAAATGCCTGCCGTTGCTAGACATTGCCAGCCAGTGCCCGTCACTCCCACTCAAATGTTAATAGGCCGCCTCTATGAAGGGGGCTGTTTTCGGGGTCGATTTCCAGGGGTTCATTGACACTTGAGGGGCGGGCTATGCCTTCCCTCTTGGCGTCCAATCCGCCCCTTGGGGCGTCAAATCAAGTCCGCTTTGTTCGGGCTGGGGTTGAAGTTGAAGCTGGGAATCTCCCCCGGCTTATGGCTGGCTGATGGTACTGGTTTGGGTGTCGCTGGGGTGGCTTTCTTGGGGGCCGGTTGGGAGGATGCCGGCGGTCTTGCGGTGGCCTTTTCAGGCTCGCCTGGCGACCGAATCAGACTGTTCACATAGCTGATAAAAGCATCATATCCGAAGCTGATTTTCCCTTCATCGTGCAGCGTTTTCCAGATGGCTTTTACCGGCCAGCCATCGGTCAAAGCCTCTTTTATGTCGTCGCGCTGGGCCAGGAAAGCCGCCCGATTCTGTCCTGAACGGGTGGGCTTTTGGGTCTGCATTTGCGCTGCAATGCGCTCTGTAAGCCGTTTAGTCATGCCGATTCTACCGCCTTTTATATGTCGATTTATCCGCGATTTAATGCCGATTCTATCGCTATTAAAGCGATTGTAAGGCGACTAAAGCCAGATTGCACGCCTTATGCGTGGAATCGGCTTGTGTTTGTCGATAAAACGGGTTATAGCCGGTAAATGGTAGTGATGTTAAAGTGGTGGTGAAGCGGGCAGGATGTGTGAAGTAGGCCCACCATGCAAGCATGGTGTTCCTCTTCACTTCCCCTTATTCGCACCTGCGGCGCTCAACGGGAATCCTGCCCTGCGGGGCCATCGGCGGACGCCGGAATAAGAGAACCAGGAGGACGCCAAAGATGGAGGCGACAGAGCAGAAGGTAACGAGAAAAAGCAGCACGCCGATCAAGGTGTATTGCCTGCCGGAAGAGCGGGCCGCCATTGAGGCCAACGCACAAGCGGCTGGCTTGAGTACGTCTGCTTTTTTGCTGGCCGTGGGGCAGGGTTACGCCGTCCAGGGCGTGACCGATTACGAGAACGTGCGCGAGCTGGTGCGGGTCAATGGCGACCTGGGCCGCCTCGGTGGTCTGCTGAAATTGTGGCTGACCGACGATGCCCGAACGGCCCGGTTCAGCGCTGAAACTGTCTTGGGCCTGCTGGCCCGGATTGAGGCCAACCAGGACGAAATGAGCCGATTGATGGAATCTATTGTGCGACCCAGGGCAGCATCATGATTGCCAAGCATGTTGCCATGCGTTCCCTGGGCAAATCAGACTTTGCCGACCTGGCTAAATACATCACCGACGCACAGAGCAAAGACCACCGGCTGGGCCATGTTCAGGTCACGAATTGCGAGGCGCATTCAGTGCGCGATGCCATCACCGAAGTGCTGGCCACCCAGCACATGAACACCAGGGCCAAGGGCGATAAGACCTATCACCTGATTGTCAGTTTTCGCGCCGGCGAGAATCCCGATGCCGACACCTTGAAGGCGATAGAGGAACGGATTTGCCAAGGGCTAGGGTTTGGTGAGCATCAGCGTATCAGCGCCGTGCATAACGACACCGACAACCTGCACATCCACATTGCCATCAACAAGATTCACCCGACCAGGCACACGATGCACGAACCGTACTATCCGCACCTGGCGCTGGCCGACTTGTGCGAGACGCTGGAACGGGACTATGGCCTGGAGGCAGACAATCACCGGCCGCAGCAGCGCGGGGCGGCATCGAGGGCCGCCGACATGGAGCGCCATGCCGGCGTGGAAAGTCTGGTGGGCTGGATCAAGCGCGAATGCCTGGACGACATTAAAGCCGCGCAGTCCTGGACGGAGCTGCACCAGGTCATGCGTGATAACGGCCTGGAGATTACGCCAAGGGGTAACGGGTTGGTGATCCGGGCCGATGACGGCACGATGGTCAAGCCCAGCACCCTGTCCCGCGATCTGTCCAAGCCTGCCCTGGAAAAGCGGCTGGGAGCCTTTGAGGCGTCACCGGATCAGCAGGAGAAGCCGCCCAGGCGGCAGTATCAAAAGAAGCCGGTACGGTCACGCGCTGACACCACCGAGCTTTATGCCAGGTACAAAGTTTTTTATCGCCAACTTATCAATGATAAATAAAAGTCACATCTATGTCAAAATCACTTATAACCGCACTCATTGTTGTCGCGCTTGATGCGATTGGTTTGGGATTAATCATGCCGGTGGTTCCGGCTTTAT
>NZ_VPBZ01000034.1:0-2437 GCF_013418475.1 Acinetobacter sp. YH12140 | reverse complement strand
GCCGCGTTCCAGGCGGCGACTATGAGGGCTATGTCGATGCCCATGTGCGCCGGCTGGAGGCGCTACGCCGGGCCGGTATCGTCGAGCGGATCGACGCCGACCAATGGCGCATCCCCGATGATCTGGTCAGCCGTGCCGCCGCCCATGACGCCGGCCGAGACAGTCAGGCCAGCGTTCGCGTCCTTTCCCCGGTCGATCTGAACAAACAGATCGGATCGGACGGCGCGACCTGGCTGGACCGGCGGCTGATCCACGGCGAGACGGCCGACCTTGCGCCAACCGGCTTCGGGCAACAAGTCCGCGAAGCCATGGACCAGCGCCGCGAGCACCATATCGAACAGGGCGACGCCACCCGCAGCCGGGACAGCCGCGTCTTCTACCGGCGCAACCTTCTCGCCATCCTGCGGGAGCGCGAGGTAGCCGGCGTCGGATCGGATATGGCTTTGAGTAAGGGCCTGCCGTTCCGCGCCGCCACGGACGGCGAGAGCGTCAGCGGCAAGTTTACCGGAACCGTGCATCTATCGAGCGGCAAGTTCGCCGTGGTCGAGAAATCCCATGAGTTCACCCTTGTCCCGTGGCGGCCGATCATCGACCGCCAACTCGGCCGCGAGGTTATGGGCATCGTGCAGGGCGGGTCGGTGTCGTGGCAGTTAGGGCGGCAGAGGGGGCTGGAACGCTGAGTGCGCCCATGCCGCATTGCGAAGCAAAAGATAATCGGATAAAATGTAGCAATTCATATTCGTAAGCGTGGAGTAATCAGATGGGAAATTCCAAGTCAGCAGACAAGTAAGCCGCAACAACCAGTATTGTTGTTGCGGCGCTCTGTAAGGCTAGTCTCATCTGATTGCTGACGAGCAGACGTCGCCCGGTATTCCTTAATCGAGGGTTGATTCGTCATGACCACCACACGCCCCGCGTGGGCCTATACGCTGCCGGCAGCACTGCTGCTGATGGCTCCTTTCGACATCCTCGCTTCACTGGCGATGGATATTTATCTCCCTGTCGTTCCAGCGATGCCCGGCATCCTGAACACGACGCCCGCTATGATCCAACTCACGTTGAGCCTCTATATGGTGATGCTCGGCGTGGGCCAGGTGATTTTTGGTCCGCTCTCAGACAGAATCGGGCGACGGCCAATTCTACTTGCGGGCGCAACGGCTTTCGTCATTGCGTCTCTGGGAGCAGCTTGGTCTTCAACTGCACCGGCCTTTGTCGCTTTCCGTCTACTTCAAGCAGTGGGCGCGTCGGCCATGCTGGTGGCGACGTTCGCGACGGTTCGCGACGTTTATGCCAACCGTCCTGAGGGTGTCGTCATCTACGGCCTTTTCAGTTCGATGCTGGCGTTCGTGCCTGCGCTCGGCCCTATCGCCGGAGTATTGATCGGCGAGTTCTTGGGATGGCAGGCGATATTCATTACTTTGGCTATACTGGCGATGCTCGCACTCCTAAATGCGGGTTTCAGGTGGCACGAAACCCGCCCTCTGGATCAAGTCAAGACGCGCCGATCTGTCTTGCCGATCTTCGCGAGTCCGGCTTTTTGGGTTTACACTGTCGGCTTTAGCGCCGGTATGGGCACCTACTTCGTCTTCTTCTCGACGGCTCCCCGTGTGCTCATAGGCCAAGCGGAATATTCCGAGATCGGATTCAGCTTTGCCTTCGCCACTGTCGCGCTTGTAATGATCGTGACAACCCGTTTCGCGAAGTCCTTTGTCGCCAGATGGGGCATCGCAGGATGCGTGGCGCGTGGGATGGCGTTGCTTGTTTGCGGAGCGGTCCTGTTGGGGATCGGCGAACTTTACGGCTCGCCGTCATTCCTCACCTTCATCCTACCGATGTGGGTTGTCGCGGTCGGTATTGTCTTCACGGTGTCCGTTACCGCGAACGGCGCTTTGGCAGAGTTCGACGACATCGCGGGATCAGCGGTCGCGTTCTACTTCTGCGTTCAAAGCCTGATAGTCAGCATTGTCGGGACATTGGCGGTGGCACTTTTAAACGGTGACACAGCGTGGCCCGTGATCTGTTACGCCACGGCGATGGCGGTACTGGTTTCGTTGGGGCTGGTGCTCCTTCGGCTCCGTGGGGCTGCCACCGAGAAGTCGCCAGTCGTCTAACCGACGACTGGTAGCAGGCCCGCTCCGATGCGGCGCACTAACCATCGAAACCTCGTGAATGTCGGTATCCTGTCTGGCAGGATACCGCTCATTTCCCTTGTTCAGTTCATCGCCGTCGCCGAGCATCTGAATTTTCGGCATGCGGCCAAGGCACTTGGTATCAGCCAGTCGAGCGTCAGCGCGCGTGTGAAAGCGCTGGAGGATAACCTTGGTGTCCTGCTATTTGAGCGCCATGCGCGGGGCGTTCGGCTAACAGACGCAGGCAGGCACTTCATGGAGCGTGTCACGGCGGGTGTCGATCAACTCGATCACGCAGTGAAGACCGC
>NZ_VPBZ01000033.1:0-2737 GCF_013418475.1 Acinetobacter sp. YH12140 | reverse complement strand
AGGATAACCTTGGTGTCCTGCTATTTGAGCGCCATGCGCGGGGCGTTCGGCTAACAGACGCAGGCAGGCACTTCATGGAGCGTGTCACGGCGGGTGTCGATCAACTCGATCACGCAGTGAAGACCGCAGGCATGACAGCTCAAGGAGAATACGGCCGGCTTCGCATCGGCATCCATGCCTTAATCCCACGCAGCTTTCTCACGGAGCTGATCCGTCATTATCGGGAAGAACATACGGGCATTGAGGTTGAGATCACCGAAGGCACAGCCCGCGATGCGGTGATGCAGCTTCGTGCTGACCAGCTCGACGTGGTGTTCGTCGCGGGCAAGCCCGAGATGCCCGACTGCCATACCCGACCGATCTGGACCGAACCGCTGGTGGCCGTGCTATCGGATGGGCATCGCCTCGCCGGGCAGTCCGCAATCACTTGGTCCGATCTGGTCGGCGAGACTTTCATTGTTCGCTATGGTGGCACCGGCCCGCAGGTCCATGACCATATCGTGCTGCGCCTTGCCGGGCGTTGGCCCGCACCGTCGATCCGGCGCTTTGATGTGGGGCGCGACACGCTGCTATCTATGGTCGGACAAGGCTTCGGCATCACTATCGTCGGCGAGGCAACGTCATTGTTGCCGACGACCGGCATCGTCTTCCTGCCCTTCCTCGATGAACCGGAGCCGGTTGCCTTTACAGCCGTCTGGTCGCCGTTCAATCGCAACTCCGCACTGAAAAATCTACTCAACCTCGCAGGCAAAATGAAGCGTGACGGCGATTCGCCATCCGCGCTGTCGAAACGGACCATTCGCAGACACCAGCTCCGGGAACTCGTTCCACTTGCCGACACTACCATCTACGATATGGAGCAACGGGGTGATTTTCCCCAACGGTTCTATCTGACGGCCCGATGCGTGGTTTGGGACTTGGCCGAAGTGGAGGCTTGGCTTGAGGAACGTCGCCAAGCCTCCAGAAAGAATGCCGTCAAACGCGCGCCGTCTCCTGACGTGAAGCTCAGGAAATTCCGGCCGGTCAAACGCTAGGCTCAGGGACCAGAAGGTCCATTGACGGCGGATAGAGCGTCGGAACGTATTTCTGGCCCGCTACCCAAGCGTCCACGAGGTTTGCCCATTCCTGCATCATATGGCGACGCTGGTGCTCGTATTCAGCCTTGTTGTAGATGCCACGGGACGAGCGCCCATCCTCATGCGCCAAGCACTTTTCGATCCAGTCACTATTGAAGCCCAGCTCGTTCAGGAGCGTGGAGCCTGTCCGGCGCAGATCGTGAACCGTGAAAGGTTCGAGCGGCAAGCCCTCCTTCTTCGCCCGCACGACGACAGCGGTGGTGATGCGGTTGAAGGTCGCCCGCGACATGGGTGCATCCGCGTCGTAGCGCGATGGCAGCAGATATTTTGAGTTGCCGGCGCAGGTCTTGAGCGCAATGAGAATGTCGATTGCTTGCTCCGAAAGATAGACGTTGTGCGCTTTGGATCGCTTCATCCGCTCCTTGGGAATCGACCAGACGGCGTTCTCGAAATCGACCTCATCCCAAGTCGCATCCTGTAGCTCGCTCTTTCGGACCATGGTGAGCAGGAACAGCTTCATTCCGAGACGGATCGTCGGCAGCGTCGGCACATGCTCAAGCTGGCCGAGCATGACCCGGATTTCAGCAGGCGAGAGCGAGCGGTCTTTGGGAACAAAGGTCGCGATAGAGGCAGGCCCAACCTCATCGGCCGGGTTCGGCACCTTTTCCCCGTGCAGGATCGCGAAGGCATAAACGAGCTTCACAATGTCGCGGACGTGGACGGCTGTTGCCGGGGCTCCCCGTGCCTTCACCTTGGCGCACATGGCGCGGAGATCGTCGGGGCTGATTTCCGTCAGCAGACGATTCCGAAAGGTCGGAAGAATGTCCCGCTCATAGATCGAGCGGCGCATCGCGCGGGTGCTGTCGGCCATCTTCGCCTCCAGCAACCAGCGTTCGCCAAACTCGCCGAAGCTCTTTGCCTCTTTGATGCGGCGCTTCTCGCGTTGCTTCTCTCGGGCGGGCGACCGTCCTTCAAGTATGGCGCGCTTGGCGTCGATCAGTTTCTCGCGCGCCCGCGCCAGCGACAGGTCGGAAGCGCCGTAGCGGCCCAGCGTCAAAGTCTCCCGACGCCCGTTGAGGCGGTAGTCATACCGGAACACGACCGCCCCCGAGGGATTGACCACGACGTACATACCGTCACGGTCTACGACCTTATATAATTTATTCTTTGGCTTCAGTGCTTTGATGCCAGCGTCAGTCAGCATTTCGACCCTCCGAGATCGTTCAAAAACGCCTGAGAGCCGCCCGATATACCGTCAGGCCCAAATTGGCCTACCTGAATGGCAAATTTCCTATTATTATCAAGGGAATAAGACAGAAAAAATACCGTCATAAGCTCTCTTACCCCTGACGGTATATTCGTTTTGGCGATGCGGCAAGAGTCGCCATACCGTCAGCCATACCGTCTATTGCGAGGCTTGCCCCGCGATAGACCGCGATAGACGGCAGTATATTTAATTAATGATTTCAGTTACTTGCGTGCGGTGATCGGCGGCCGCCGGCGGCGTTCGGATAGGCCCGAATTATTCCCACTTTATTGTAAACAAGACATTTTTATCTTTTATATTCAATGGCTTATTTTCCTGCTAATTGGTAATACCATGAAAAATACCATGCTCAGAAAAGGCTTAACAATATTTTGAAAAATTGCCTACTGAGCGC
>NZ_VPBZ01000032.1:0-2828 GCF_013418475.1 Acinetobacter sp. YH12140 | reverse complement strand
TCAGCTACCAAAAAAGTAGCGATGGGCTGCATCTACTCATGGACTCTACAGGCATGAAGTTTCTAGGTGAGGGCGAATGGAAACGCAAGAAACATGGACCTGAATATCGTCGCCAATGGCGTAAACTCCATATTGGTATAGATGCTAAAACCCTACAAATACGAGCAGTTCAGCTCACAACGAATAATGTGAGTGATTCACAAGTCCTCGGGGATTTACTTGATCAAATCCCGTTGGATGAACAGATTGATTCAGTTTATACAGACGGGGCTTATGATACAAAACAATGCCGTCAGGTCATTGCAGATCGGCAAGCACATGCAGTTATTCCACCCAGAAAAAATGCAAAGCCTTGGAAAGATATAAAAGTTCATTCGCAAGAGCGAAATGAATTACTTCGAACAGTTAAACGTTTAGGCAGGACATTATGGAAAAAATGGTCAGGCTATCATCGGCGGAGTTTGGTCGAAACCAAGATGCATTGCATCAAATTATTAGGCGATCGACTACATTCAAGAAACTTTCAAAGCCAAGTTAATGAGATTCATGCACGTGTGGCCGTGCTGAATAGATTTACAGAGTTAGGTCGTCCTCATACCCGAGTTGTAACTTAAATTTGAGTGAGTTGGCGGATGCTTCAAATTATAAATCTTTGTGCAACAAAGCCCTTATGTTTACAAAAAATTGCAAACCAAGTATCATTTTTACATCCTAAATGTACATCTATAGCTAATTTTAAACATTTTATTTAAGAAGAGCCTTTATGGTTAATATAAAAGTTGTTTCAAAAGACAGTCATAATATTTTATCCGAAACGACCACGGAAGATTCATTGTCTTTAGTTGAGCCATCGGTTGTTATTTTTGGTGTTTCAAAAGAAAGTATCTCGAGTATTAAAGTACACGGTCTAGATGCTGTAGTACAATTAAATGATGGTCAAACGATAACTATAAAAGATTTTTTTGCTGCAGATAATACTTTGGTATTGGAGGATGGCGATAAATTATTGTGGGTGCAATTTACTGACGAAACGGGTGCATTTTTAAATGAGGTTGTATATAACCCACTGTCTGAAATAAAACCATTACTTTATAAAGATGGAGTGCCAGCTTGGGCTTGGATTCCTCCATTAGCTGCTTTAGGTGCGCTTAACTTTGATAAATCTATTAAAAGCTCGAATGATAAACACGATACTACGCTAGAAAGTGCAGAAAAAGCAGTTAAAGATGCTGTAGATGCATATCAAAAAGCAAAAGATAAATTAGATGCCGCACTTAAAGATGATTTAATCACACCTACAGAAAAAGCAGAAATTGAAAAGGCGATTGCAGAAGCAGAAAAAGCCAAGCAAGAAGCAAATGACAAGTTAAATGCTTTGGCAGATGGTAAGCAAAAAAATGATTTGGAACAGCAGTTAAATGCATTACCTGAGTTAAAAGTACCCCCTATAAATGACAAAAATGAAAATGGAATCGCTGACGACATTGATGCTGCGATCGACGATGCAGAACAAGCGGTTAAAGATGCCCAAGACAAATATGATGCTTTAGAAAAAGAGATCGCAGACAAAGGCGGGATCATCAATCCTGAAGACAAAGTTGATTTAGATCAGTCTAAAGAAGAGCTCGATGCTGCGATCAAAAAAGCAGAAGACTTAGTCAATGCGTTACCTGATCAACCAGCGTCAGTGCAAGAGAAGAAAGATCAACTTACAGACGATCTCAACAATCTTAAAACTCCTGGCATCACTGTACCTGAAGTAAATGACCAAGATGGTAATGGTATTGCCGATGATGTAGATGTATTGACGGCGGCTAAAGCAGTTAAAGATGCCCAAGACAAGTATAATGCTTTAGAAAAAGAGATCGCAGACAAAGGCGGGATCATCAATCCTGAAGACAAAGTTGATTTAGATCAGTCTAAAGAAGAGCTCGATGCTGCGATCAAAAAAGCAGAAGACTTAGTCAATGCGTTACCTGATCAACCAGCGTCAGTGCAAGAGAAGAAAGATCAACTTACAGACGATCTCAACAATCTTAAAACTCCTGGCATCACTGTACCTGAAGTAAATGACCAAGATGGTAATGGTATTGATGACAGCGTTGAAGCTGCGATCGACGATGCAGAACAAGCGGTTAAAGATGCCCAAGACAAATATGATGCTTTAGAAAAAGAGATCGCAGGCAAAGGCGGGATCATCAATCCTGAAGACAAAGTTGCTTTAGATCAGTCTAAAGAAGAGCTCGATGCTGCGATCAAAGAAGCAGAAGACTTAGTCAATGCGTTACCTGATCAACCAGCGTCAGTGCAAGAGAAGAAGGATCAACTTACAGAAGATCTCAATAATCTTAAAACCCCTGGCATCACTGTACCTGAGGTGAATGACCAAGACAGCAACGGCATTGATGACGGTGTTGAAGCTGCGATCGACGATGCAGAGCAAGCGGTTAAAAATGCCCAAGATAAATATGATGCTTTAGAAAAAGAGATCGAAGGCAAAGGCGGGATCATCAATCCTGAAGACAAAGCTGCTTTAGATAAGTCTAAAGAAGAGCTCGATGCTGCGATCAAAGAAGCAGAAGACTTAGTCAATGCGTTACCTGATCAACCAGCGTCAGTGCAAGAGAAGAAGGATCAACTTACAGAAGATCTCAATAATCTTAAAACCCCTGGCATCACTGTACCTGAAGTAAATGACCAAGACAGCAACGGCACACCGGATGATCAAGATGCTGCTAACGCCGCAGATGCCATCGCGAAAGTTGAAGAAGCAGAACAAGCTTACAAAGACTTAGCGGATGAAATTACAAAAGCCGAAGCCGATGGTG